>JADJYJ010000009.1 GCA_016719785.1 Candidatus Amarolinea dominans | reverse complement strand
TCCACATCGCCCATCTGGCAGCCCGCTACACGCTCACGCCCGCGATTGCACGCGGGCTGATGACGATCGAGTCGGCGCGGAGGTGGAGACGATGCCGCTGCCGCCGGCGGTTGAAGCTGAACTGCGGCGCCGGAGCAAGTGCCTTCCGCCGGTCAGCTATTCCACGCGCATCGAGGGAATCGCCTCACGCTCTGCCCAGGCCGAGGCGGTGGTTGCCTCCAGCAAGGCGCAGTTCCACGGACTTGAACGGTGGCTCGAGGTGCGGAATTACTGGAACGCCTTGTTGCGCCGAGGAGGCCGCAACGAAGCGCCGCTCACCGAAGAGATGATCCGCCGGATGCACGCCTGGTGAAACGGGCCGCGCGCCCGTCCGACCCCTCTCCGCGACGGGCAGAATGTCATTCGCGAATCCGGTTCGAATGCCATTGTATCTGCCTCCCGAGGCCACGGATGCCGGACTGATGGCGGCCCTGGTCGGTTGGTTCAAATCCGCCGAGAAAGGACAGCTTCCGGCGCCCGTTGCCGCCGGGCTGATGCACTATCAGTTTGGGACCATCCATCCCTATTGCCATGACGGGAACGGACGCACCGCCGCCTGTTGGCGACATGGTGATTCTCAGCCGGGCAGGATACGGGCTGAACGGGTTCCTTTCTCTGGGGGAGCATCACGCCAGGGATTTGGAGGCCTATTACCATTGCTGCGGTCCATCCACACCACAACTATTACGAAGGCCGGGCAGAGGCGGATCCACCTTCTGGCTGGAACACTTTGTCCTCACGGTGGCGACCGTCTTTTCGACGGTTAGAGAGGAAGTTATCGGCAATTTATCGGCAACAATGCCGCACGAGGCATCATGACCACCTACCCCTGCAGCGAAAAACGCCTGGTCGAGCAGCCCGCTATCGGGTTGTTTGCCGCGCTCAGTAAGTTCAACCCCGCACTGCCGCCGCCATCAACGAGCTGACCCGCAACCTGCTGCTGCCGCGTCTGCAGCCGGAGAAAATGGAGGTTTCGTAAAGCCTATGTGGATCTGGATACTGATCGGCCTGGTCGGGGCTGGTTTGCTGGCGGTCGCTTATCAGGCCGTGCGAGCCGGTTACGAGTCTGCGCCATACAAGGTGGTACGGTCGGACGGAAGAGTTGAGGTGCGCGATTACGCGGCGCTCACGGTGGTGGAGACGCCGATGGCCGCTGACAACCGCGACGGTGGCTTCTCGCGCCTGTTCCGGTTTATCAGCGGCGGGAACGAGGCCAGCAGAAGATCGCCATGACCACGCCGGTGTTCATGGCGGCAGCAACAAACGCGACGATGGCGTTCGTGATGCCGGCGAAGTTCAAGCCGGGCGAGACGCCCAAGCCATCAGATGATGCGGTAACGGTGCGGCGAACCGGCGGGGCGGTTCGCGGTGCTGCGCTACAGCGGCGGACGCAACGCCAGAACGAGGCAAAGCGTTGGCGCGGTTAACGGCGTGGATGGAGGCGGCGAAGTTGCGCACTGTCGCCGCCGGTGTATGGTTATTTCGATCCGCCGTGGACGCCGGCCTTTCTGCGCCGCAACGAGGTGATGCTGCGGGCGGAGGAAGTTGCCGGATCGGGCAAGGTCAAGGAGTGAATCGTGGATGAGTACAGAGTGCAGGCGAGGGTGTGACATGGTTCCAGAGAGAGAGACATCACTCCCACAGCGGCCCAACGCTTTGCGGCTTGGCCTGTGCTGCCAGTTCGTGCGCCAGCCGATCAAGTTCCGTGTGACGACGGCCACAGCGATGCTGCGCTTGCCCAGGCCGGCGCAGTTGGAACGGCTGGCCGAGCTGTGCCGCGCCAATGCCGAGGCGCTGCTGGCCGCGCTGCAATTCTGCGCGGGTCATGGCATCGGCGCCTTCCGCATCAACAGCCAGATTCTGCCCGTGAAGACGCATCCCGAGGCGGGGTACGAGATGAACGAACTGCCGGGTGGAGCGGAAATCATTGCGCGCTTGCGCGAGTGCGGTCAGTTTGCCGGCTCGAACAATCTGCGGCTGTCGTTTCATCCGGGTCAGTTCGTGGTGCTCAATTCCCCAAACCCGATGACCCTGGCGAGTTCGCTCGCCGAATTGTCTGCGCCGTGGCGTGCCGCTGGCCGTGCCATCACAGCTGCCCGATGGCCTGAGGCCCAACGGCTCAGGCCAACGCTCTCCACAAGTCCGCTCGGCAGTGAGCCCTCAGATTACTAAGCGATCCCCGAGTGGGGCGGCCCGTTCGCCGCGGACGTCGGGGCCCGAGCAAAAAGCGCAGGAGGGGGCAGAGTGAAGCTGATCTGAATGGCGATAACGTCCGAGTAACTGCTCAGCCTGCCTGGAATTCAGACAGGATTCACAGGATTGACAGGATATTCGAACTCTCGTGCCGATAGTTTTGCACACCACAGAGCAAGAATCCTGTACATCCTGTTCATCCTGTCCAAATCGGCCTGCAGGGTGAGCAGTTACTGCCAATGACCAAATTGCTTTGACACTGAGGTGCGTGAGCGAGGACAGATGCTGCTTAGCTGGACACCCTTGTCGTCTGCAGCCAACCCGCGGCCGCGACGAGGTCCACGTTGCCGCCACTCAGAATGACGCCGACGCGCTGGCCCGCCAGGGCATAGCGCCGGTTGAACAGCGCGGCCAGACCGAGCACCCCTGTCGGCTCGACCACCAGCTTGAGCCGCGTCCAGACGAAGGCCAGCGTGCGCACCAGGTCGTCGTCGCTGACGGTCAGCATCTCATCCACGTAATGCCGAATCATGGCAAAGGTCAGATCGCCCAGGCTGCCGGTGCGCGCGCCGTCCGCGATGGTCTGCGGATTGTGGCTGGTCTGCAGCACGCCGCTGTAGAAAGAGCGCGTCGCGTCGTCGCCGGCCTCAGGTTCCACGCCGATGACCCGGCAGCCAGGCGCCAGGTGTTTGGCCGCCAGCGCGCAACCGCTCAACAGCCCGCCGCCGCCGCACGGCACGAACAGATAATCCAGCGACCCCACCTCCTCGAACAGTTCCAGGCCGGCCGTGCCCTGGCCGGCCACGATGTGCGGATGGTTGTAGGGCGGGATCAGGACAAAGCCGTGACGCTGCGCCAGCTCCTGCGAAATCGCCTCGCGCACGTCCGTGGCCGGATCATACAGCACGACGGCGGCGCCATAGTCACGCGTGGCGTTAAGTTTCAGCGCCGGCGCATTGCCGGGCATCACAATCGTAGCCTTGACGCCCAACAGTTGGCTCACCAGGGCGACGGCCTGCGCATGGTTGCCCGACGAATGGGTGATGACCCCGGCCGCCTTCTCCGCCGCGCTCAGCCGGCTGATCGCGTTGGTCGCCCCGCGAAACTTGAAGGCCCCCACCCGCTGCAAGTTCTCACACTTCAGAAAAATCTGGTTGCCACAGGCCGCGTCCAGCAGGCGCGAAGTCATCACCGGGGTGCGGTGGGCGACGCCGGCAATCTGCCGCGCGGCCGCTTGAACTTCCTCAAAACTGACCATCTCTCGCTCCCCTCTCACACGCTCATCCCGGCTTATGTCACCTTGATTGCCTGCCCGCCGGTCATCGGCAGCAGGTCGGCGGGCGCCAGGCGAAACACCGCGTTGGGCGTCCCGGCCGCGGCCCAAATGATGTCGTACTGCAAGAGGTCTTCATCAATGAAGATCGTCAGCGGCGCCGCATGGCCGAGCGGAGGCACGCCGCCGATGACAAAGCCCGTTTGCTGCCGCACAAAATCGGCGTCAGGCTTCTCGATCGGCTCACCGACGATAGCACGCATGGCCTTCTCATTCACCCGGTTGGCGCCGCTGGCAATGACCAGCAGCGGCCGGCCGCCGTGCCGTGTCTTGAACACCAATGACTTGGCAATCTGCCCCACCGTGCAGCCCACAGCCGCGGCCGCCTCCGCCGCGGTGCGCGTCGTCTGCGCAAACTCGATCACCTCATACCCAAACCCCATACCGCGCAGCGCATCCTGCACCCGCTGCGCACTCGGTGATAGTAACTCCATGACAATGCCCCCTCGTTATTCGCCACGCGGACCCAAGGGGCCGTCGCGGAATTAGTTTTCCATCTGCGCTTCGTAGGCAAGCGTGGAACCTGGGCTATTTATTCTGTGACAGGCCCTAAGGGCAATTGCCTTTGAGTTTGGCGCACAATTTCCCGTTTTGCCAGCTCAGGTTTGCCCTGCAAGCGGTTGGGCGCATCACAAATTGGGAGCGTGTCCCGTAGGGACGCCTTGACTTGAGCCGACGATGCCCCCGCGCCCGTCGTCCCGTAGGGACGCCTTGACTTGAGCCGACGATGCCCCCCGCGCCCGTCGTCCCGTAGGGACGCTTGACTTGAGCCGACGATGCCCCCCGCGCCCGTCGTCCCGTAGGGACGCCTTGACTTGAGCCGACGATGCCCCCGCGCCCGTCGTCCCGTAGGGGACGCTTGACTTGAGCCGACGATGCCCCTGCGCCCGTCGTCCCGTAGGGGACGCCTTGACTTGAGCCGACGATGCCCCCCGCGCCCGTCGTCCCGTAGGGACGCCTTGACTTGAGCCGACGATGCCCCCGCCCGTCGTCCCGTAGGGGACGCCAGCCGACGCCCCCCGTCCCGTAGGGACGCTTGACTTGAGCCGACGATGCCCCCCGCGCCCGTCGTCCCGTAGGGACGCTTGACTTGAGCCGACGATGCCCACCGCGCCCGTCGTCCCGCGCCCGTCGTCCCGTAGGGACGCTTGACTCGATGACGCCACCGGATGCGCCGGCGACGATACCGCGATCGCGGGAAGGAGCTCAACCGTCCCTACGGGACGGCCACGGATGGCGCCATCATTAGCTAAGGTCATGTGTCCCTACGGGACACGCTCACCCATTCCACGAGGATAGCGGCATCACCCACGAGCAGCATTTAGGGGCCGTCGCGGAATTAGTTTTCCATCTGCGCTTCGTAGGCAAGCGTGGAACCTGGGCTATTTATTCTGTGACAGGTCCTAAGTACCGGTCGCCGTTGGTACGCGTCTCCCTGATGATTGGAAATTCCAGGGGAAGGAGCCCTTCCCCTTGCAGTATCGTGGTGACAAGAGCATCAATATCCGACCTCTCGTCCGCCTGGGATTCGTTTTCGAGGGCTTGTCCAATTTGGCGGATGACAGCGAGCGGCGGCAGCGGCAAGGCCCACAGCTCTTCCGCGTTGACCTGTGTATTGCCGTTGACAATACGAAAATAGCGATCCACCACGGAGCAATTCAAGATGGCGGAAAGCCCGATTGCCTCATGCGGCGTCAGGAATTGACCGTATTGCTTGCGCTGCAAATCAGAAGCCTGCGCCAGAACGTGCTTTCCCAGACGAGCGCTGTACTCCACAAGGTCGGTTGGCTGGTCTGCTATCACCGTAGAAGTCCCCCTGCGTGGCCGTGACAAGACCTGATCACCGCCAGGCGTACCGTAGCGTGGTTCCCAAAATGTAATACGCGGCCAGGAGGGCGCCGCGCACGGTGCCACTGACCTTCGAACGGCCGGCGTAGCGGGCACGGTAGCGCACGGCAATCTCAGTTAGCCGATAGCCCCGCCGCGCGGCTTTGACCATCATCTCGGTCGGCCAACCATAGGTCATCTCACGCATGTCCAGGGCCAGCAGCACGTCGCGGCGCACGGCCCGGAAGGGGCTGAGGTCGGTGACCGGAATACGGTAGAGGCGCTGCATGAGCCGGCTGGCCAGCCAGTTGCCAAAGCGCTGCTGCGGCGGCATGACCGACCGCGAGAGATTGCCGGCCAGGAAGCGCGAGCCAAGCACCAGGTCCGCCTGACCCGATTGGATGGGCGCCAGCAGGGCTGCCATCTCCTCCGGAAAGTCGCTGAGATCGGCGTCGAGAAAAACCATGATGTCGGCCTGGGTTGCGGCGACGCCGGCCGCGCAGGCAAAGCCGTAGCCGCGGCGATCTTCACGCACCACGCGGGCGCCGGCGGCCAGGGCACGCGCCGCGGTGTCATCGGTCGAGCCGTTGTCCACCACGATCACCTCAGCGGCCAGCCCCGCGGGAATTGCGGCCAGCACGACGCCGATGCTCTCCGCCTCGTTCAAAGCCGGGATGATGACACAAACGGTCATGGCCGACCGGAAGCGCGCGCGTCGAGGCCAAGCACGCGGCCCGCGTCGGTCAGCCAGAAGACGCCGTGCCACATCACCATCATCAGGTAACTCCAGGGCCATTCGCCGGGCACCTCGGACATGCCGATCAGGAGATTGAAGGACAGCGCCGCGCCGAGCAGCGCGCCCCAGCGCACCTTCCAGCCGAGCAAGAGCGAAAGGCCGGCCGCCAGCTCAGCCAGGAAGATCAGCCAGGCGAACAGGGTGAAATTGGGCAGCACGATCGTCTCGACGAAAGCGCCGTAGGCCGCCACGACCGGATGTTGCGTCATGAGCGTCATCCAATCGGCCAGGCCGCGCACCCCCGCCGGCGGCGCAAACGTAGGCGGCAGCTTCCAACGCAGGCTGAACAGCCACAGCACCCCAATCGCCATACGCGCCAGCGCCAGCGGCCACAGCGGCGCTCCCACCCCTGCCCAGTTTCGCCAATCCAACTGTTTCTTCATCGCCTCACCTCATCCCCTCACCTCATCGGTCGGCTGACAGTCTACCAGAACATCCGCCATCTGACAAAGCCGCCCCAATCTCCACTCCCCGCCACGAATTTCACTAATTTCCACGAATTCCCGGTCTCCGATTTCCGATCTCCGATCTCCGCCACGAATTTCACTAATTCCCACGAATTTCCGGCCTCCAATCTCCAATCTCCGGTCTCCGATCTCCATTCATCCTTCCTTCTCCCCCCACTCCGGTCTCAACGCCGCCACCCGCGCGTACGTCTCCGGCGCGGCCTCTGGACCATCCGCGAGGATGCGGCGCAGGTCGTCGGCCACATCCACATCGTACCAGGTGGGCAGCACGTGGACGGACAACCCCAGACGCCGGGCATTGGCCATCGTTTCGCCCATGACCAGGGCCGTGCTCCAGGTGACGTTCTCGAACAGGCCGCGGTGCAAGCGTGACATGCCAATCAGGTAGTAGCCGCCGTCGCTGCCCGGCCCCAACACCACATCGCACCGCGCCAGCGCGTCGAAGGCATCCACCAGGTAGCCTACTGGCAGGGTTGGCCCGTCGCTGTTCATGATGACCGCACGCTGCACGCCAGGCAAGGCCAGAAAATGACCCAGGGCATTGGGCAGGCGTTCGCCCAGGTCGCGGCCCACCTGCGGGAGCAGGCCGAAATGCGGCGGGGCCAACGCCCGAAAGTAATCATCTGCATCGTCCGGCGTGAAGGCCACCACCGGATGCACGCCCCGCACCTGCGCCATCAGGCGGAAGGTGTCGAGCAGCAGACAGCGATAGATCTCCGCGGCCTCATCCGGCGCAAATCCATCATGCAGGCGGGTCTTGGTGCGTCCCGGCTCTGGCCGCTTGGCGACCGTGAGCAGCACCTGATCCAGCCCGTTCTCGCGTGAACCTGCCGTCATACGCCGTGCTGCCTGGCCGCCAGCAGGATGCCCACCACCGACATGGCGTCACGAATCTCGCTGCTCAACACCATCTGCAGCGCCTCGGCCAACGGAAAGCGGCGCACCTCGAAGGATTCCGTCTCGTCGGGCGGCAGGGACTCCTCGCTCAGGTCTTCGCCGATGTAGATGTGCGCAATCTCGTAGCAAACCGATTTCGAGGTGTAGAAATCGCTGACCGGGATCAGCCGGCCCGCACGCACGCCGGCCTCTTCCATCAGTTCGCGCTGCGCAGCCGCTGCCCACGCCTCGCCCGGCTCCACGCCGCCCGTGGGAATTTCCCAGCGCTGATCTTCGCCGAAGACGTAGCGATACTGGCGCACCAGGATCACTTCACCCTCCGCAGTCACGGGCACGATGCCGACGCAGTGCCCGAAAGTCACCACGCCGTAGATCGTCGTGCGGCCGTCGGGCATGGCCGCAATATCCTCGCGCACGCTCATCCATTTGTTTTCATAGACCGGCCGGCTCGACACCGTGGTCCAGGGTTTGATTGCCATTCTTCAACCTCCGTCATGAACTGTGTTTGTCTTGCGTCCCCGCGCCCTGGCGTCCCTGCGTTCGCGTCGCGCCGTGATGCACACTCTGCCGCGCCTTGAGCAGCCAGAACCCCAACGGCGGCGCAATGACCATCAGCGCAGCGGCGACGTTCTGCTGCCAGTACGGCACGAGCGGCGGCCAGTGCGCACCAAAGACCAGGCTGAAGAGCAGGTACTTGAACCAGGCCGTCGTGCTGAGCAGGAAGAGCACCGGCGCCAGCCGCGAACGGGGGTGCAGCGCCAGCAGCGGCCAGACCCAGACCAGGTACCAGGTCTGAAACCAGGCGGTTGCCAGCAGCAGGATGGCGAGGAGCAGATGGGCCACGGCCAGGGTGAACGAGCGCGCCGGCGCGCGCCACAGCCGCCACACGCTCAGGCCCACCAGCCCGGCCAGAACGGCCTGCCCCAGGTAAGCCGCGCTGGCGTTGGCGGTTTCCACATCGGCCCAGGCGCTGATGATCTCGCGCACGAGCGTGAGGATTGATGTGGTGTTGAGACCGCTGCGCTGCGCCAGGCGCAGGGGGTCGGCCAGCGGCCAGAAGGGGCGGTAGCAGAGCCAGGCCAGCAGCAGGCTCAGCGCCAGGCCGACTGCCAGTTGGCGGACCGCCTGACGCCAGCCCAGGCGGCGCACGGCGGCTGTCGCCAGCAGGGGCATGATGAGCAGGGGGACGAATTTCACCAGCGCGCCGGCCGTGAGCGCGGTCAGGGCCAGGTCGAAGCGGCGGCGTTCGGCCAGAGCGACGGCCAGCAGCAGGCCCAGCACCATCCACAGATCGTTGTGCGCGTTGCCGGCGATGTCGAACAGGAGCAGAGGGTTCCAGAGGAGCAGGAAGAGGGCTTGCTGCACCGCCAGCGGGGAGCGCCGGCGCTGCCAGACCAGCCAGGCGGTCAAGGCGCTGACCAGGGCCAGGCTGAGCAGCGCCTGCGCCTTCATCAGCAGGATGCCAGTCCAGAGATCGCTCGCGGCCAGGCGCGCCAGTCCGGCCGCCATGATCTCCCAGAGCGGACCGTAGGCCGAGGGGAAGAAGCGCCAGGCGGCGTAGCGCACAAACGGATCGGATGCGAACTGCGCCGGAAACTGGGTGAAGGGGTTGGCGTCATGAAAGACGGTCAAATGCCCCAGCGCCAGATAATCGAACAGGTCGCCTGCGGTCAGCGGGTAGGTGAAGACCAGGCAGAGGGCGACGGCCAGCGGCACGGCGAGCAAGATCGGCCAGGAAACGGGCGCCCGGGCGCGTGACACAATGCGCCAACCAACCAGGAAGATGCCGCTCACAAGGGCAATGGAGATTGCAACCCCCAACCACACGCCGAACCGATTGGCGGTCAGTTTTGCCAGGTCAAGCAGGGGCGTGCGGTAGAAGCTGGCGAGGGCGAACGCGCGCCAGCCCAGCAGCGCGCTGCCCAGCCAGAGCAGGCCAAGCAGGCCAAGCTGTTGCGATGCGGAAAGTCGTCTGGTCAACGGTGGACTCCCCGCCGGCGCCAGGCGTGGCCGGCCAGGAAGATCAGCAGGACGCCATACTGCGCCCAGATGGCCCACGGAACCGGATGCCCGGTGATGAAGAAGGTGTAGGAGAGGGCCGTCAGCCCTGTGAAGAGCAGCCAGCCGGTCGGGCGCGTCCAGGGCCAGCCCCCAGCGGCCGCGGCGCAGATCGAGGGCCAGGAGCGGCATGACCATGAGCAGATACCAGGAGAACAAGTTCTGTGACAGCACGAAGAAAACAGTCATCATGGCCCAGGCGCGACGCCGCGCGGTGGCCGGCCGATTCAGCGGCTGCCAGAGCGCCCATACTGCCAGCAGCGCCAGGAAGAGCAACTGCCAGCTTTGCACGACCCGCCAGGAGGGCATCTCCGGCCCGCCAATGGCTTCCAGCCCACGGGCGATGAGCGCGGCCGGCCCGGTATTGAAACGCTCGTTCAAGTAGTTGGGCAAGAAGCCCAGGACGCTGCCGCCGCGGCCGATGAAAAGGGCATAGCCGGCCGCCACTGTGCCCGCAAAAGCGAGGGGTGCTTTGACATCGCGCCGCGTCCAGAGCAGGGGAAAGAAGAAGGCCGGATAGAGCTTGAGCAGGGCAGCGATGCCCAGGCTGAAACCAAGCAGCGCGGGGCGCCGCGTCTCGAAGGCCAGCCAGGCCACCACCAGCGGCGCTAACACCAGCGCGTCCATGTGCCCGCTGCCGGCCACTTCGAAAACAGCCAGGGGACTCCAGGCCAGGATGAGCAGGCGCAGAAGGCTCAGGCGCTGACGGCGCAGCCAGAGGGCCAACGGGACCAGGGCGCTCAACTCGGCCAGCGTCAGCGCAGTTTTGGTCCAGGTCACGCTGTCCGGGTGCAGGCGATAGATGGCGAGAAAGGCCAGTTGTGCGGCGGGCGGGTAGATCGTGATGGCCGTCTTGCGGTTGATGTAGCGCCAGATGGTGTTGTCGTTGCGGCGCAGGAAGGTCAACTCAGAGGCCGCGGGGGTGTAGCGGTAGGGGCTGAGGCCCGCGGCCTGCACGCGGCCATCCCAGATGTAGCGGTACATGTCGTCCGAGAGGGTTGGCCGCGTCGGCAGCAGGATGACACGGAAGGCCACGGCGCTCAAGAGGATGATGAAGAGCCAGGCGACCGGTGTGGCCGCGCCCTGAATTTTTTCCAGGCGCAACACGAGGATCACCGCCGCCAGATAGAGCACAAAGAGCAGGCCAAAATAGAACAGGAATTGCGGCACCACACGGCGCAGATCAGGCGCCTGGGCGGCCTGACGGTAGAGGAGCAGACTGGCCGCGGCGATCAAGAGCAGCAGGAATGCCGGGGCCAGGGGGAGGGAGAGAGAGAGCGATTGAAATCGCGCCTCATGGGCGTGCCGCCGGGCGTCCACCTCCGTGGACGCAATGCCGGTCGGCGCAGCAGGCGATTGAAATCGCACCTCATGGGCGTGCCGCCGGGCGTCCACCTCCGTGGACGCAATGCCGGTCGGCGCAGGCCGACCTGGCGGCGGAACGCCCCTTCGCCCCGAATTCATTCGGCGGCAGTGTAGATGGCCCCGGGCCGACACCTGGCGCCAGCGTTCAGTTCCGGCCCCCTGCGCCCCAATTCATTGGCGGCAATCGGCGGCGGGCCGCCTGGCTGCGCCCCGAATTCATTCGGCGGCAGGATCGGTCGGCCAGGCCGACCTGGCGGGAGCCCCTGCGCCCCAATTCATTCGGCACAGCCGCGGATGGCCGTGAAGGCGCGCCCAGCTGCGCGCATGCGTTCAGTTCGTCGCCGGCTGGCCAGGGCGCCGCGCTGCTGAGGCCGCCAACACCAACTGGCCGCGGCCATTGCGGCGCTGGTTCGACCAGCGCCAGCCTGCGGCCTGCGCCTGGGCAAACCAGGACGCAGCCGCATCGGGCTGACGCGTCGCCAGGCCCAGGCGCGAGGATGGTCACTTCCAGCAGGGCGGCGCTGTCGCTGCCGAGTTGTTGACGGTAATCGGCCAGCAGGGCCAGGGCCTGTTGATAGGCAGTTGCGGCTGCGGCCGCGTCGCCGGCCGTCAGGGCCAGGTCGCCGCGGCGGGCCTGGGCATCGGCATTTCCCGGCCACGCGGTCAGGCTGGCGCTGAGCGCGTCGATGGCCGCGGCCGGCTGGCCGTTCGCCGCGGCGATCTGCGCCAGGCCGGCATGGGCCAGAGATTGAAACAAAGGCGTTGCGTTCGAGATGGCGACCACCGCTTGCAGTTCCGAGACGGCGGTCTCAGTCAGTCCGGTGCGCCAGGCGTAGTCGCCGGCCACCAGATGCGTGAGGCGTCGGTGGCGGCGCGGCCTGTAAACCGGCGTAGAGGTCAGACGCGGCTGCCTGCCGGCCCTGCGCTTCGTAGTAGGAGGCCAGCAAGCCTTGGTAGAAGCTGACCGTGGGCAGGCGCGCGGCGTCCTGGCCCGCCCGTACTCGCTCGTGACCTGGCGCGCTTATTCGACAAAGGCCAACGCGGTGTGCGTGGACGGATTGTTCGCAGCCTGATCGTCCTCGCCGATGGCCTGCCGGTAGGCGTCCGCGGCCGTTCCGAGCTGGCCTTGCTGCAGGACATCTCCCAGGCGCTGGCGTGCGCCAGGGCATCATGTGGATTGAGCGCCAGCGCCTGCTTGATTTCGGCCACTCCGCGTCCAACTGTCCCTGCTGCACACGCACCAGCCCCAGGTAGAGATGCGTGCTGGCGTCCTCCTACCTTGCCAGGGCCGCGGTATAGGTGGCGGCCGCGCCGCCCCATTGCCGCAGGCGCTCGTACGCGGCGCCAGGGCCAGGTAGTGGTCAGGAGCGCGTCAGGTTCCAGGTCAGCGCCTGACGATAGCTGGATCGCGGCGTCGGCGAACGCGCCCGGTCGGAAGCAGACGCGGCCGAGGGTGAAAAAGCCGCGGCCAGGGCTGGGTCGCGACGCGGCCCTCGTGTAAAGCGGTCTGCGCCGCGAGGCAGGTCGCCCAGTTGCCAGCGCAGCGCGCCGAGGGACATACCAGGCGTCAGCGCTCCGGTTGATCGCCAGCGCCGCTTGATAGGCGGTTGCGGCCCGCGCCAAATCCCGTTGTTGGTAGTAGACCTCCCCCATCAGCAGATGCGCGGCCTCCCTGAGCACGGGGTCAGACGGCTGGCTGCCCTGCATCTCGGTCAACGCGTCCTGAATTTCTGCTGTTGGCTGCAGAGAATGCCCACAAGCAGGCGCGGGTCAGGATCGTCCGGCACGGCCTTTGCCCAAGGCTCCGGTACGCGGCCAGGGTCTGCCCGTTTGCCCGGGCCGGCGTAGTAGGCATTTGCCCAGGCCGTGCAGCACGTTGGGATTCGGTGGGCGCCTGTTTTGCAGCCGCCTGAAGGTCGCCGAAGGTGGCGGCGTTATCGCCCGCGGCCAGGTAGGCATCAACACCAGCGCCACCTGGGCGGCGATCGGCCGGCGGCGGTGGTTACGCTTGCTCTGGCGGCAGTTGTGAAGGCCTGACGACAGGCGCGGCGGCCGCCACATCAGGCTGGCCTGGTCGCCCCGGCAATTGTCGCCAGCAGCGCCTGCGCTTGCGTTGTCGGGCTGCGGGCGCCATCGCTTTCTGAGCAATGGGCAGGCGGGTTGCGGCATCGCCGGCCTGGAAGGTCAACTCGGGCTGTAGCAGCCGCTGGCTGGATCGCGCCCGCAGGCGGAGGCGACGCGGTTGCGGCCGCCTGCGCCAGGCCGGCTCGATCTGCCAGGCTGGCGCGCATTGTTCGCCCGAGAGCCAGGGCCAGGTTGAAGTGCGCCTCGCAGAAACCGGCCGGCAGGGCCAGCGCCTGCTCCAGATCGCCTCACGGCGGCGTCCACCTGCCGGGTGCGGTAACGAATGGCCGCGCTGAAAATGGATCGTTTGCACCACTGCGAAAGTCGCTGCCGCCTGCGCGGAGGTCTTCTTCAAAACAACGCGAGTATACAAAGCCGAGCAGCGCGGTGGAGACGGTATTACTTGCTGCGGGCCATCCTGACGAACAGATCAATGGCCGGAATGGTGGCCGGCGCATGCACGAAGCGTGTCACATCGCACGGTGGACGCGGCGACCACAGCCCGACGGCGCCGGCGTCGCAGCGAGGAGCGGCGTCATGCCACCGTCGTGTGCTGAAACAGCGGCACATCGGCGATTCCACCTGTGGGCTGACCAGCGTCGTCATACCAGCCCCAATGAGCAGGGCGGCCTCTTTGTCACGCGCATCGCGCCAACGCGGTGGCGGCATCAGGCACGACCGGCGCAGGCGCACGATCTGCACATCGGCGTCGCGGCGGCCAGGTCGGTCGCCAGCGCCCGCCTGATGCGGCGGGCAAAGTCAATCTGGCGGCTCGATTGCTGCGCCGTCGAACGGCATGGCGATGATGAAGCGGGACGGCGGCTGCAAGCGATCCACGAGCGTCCACGCGCCGTAGGCCAGACCCAGGGTGGTGATGACGGCCAGGCCGATGGCCGCAACGGCGGCGCAGGGCCGGCGTAGGCTAAGCCGGGCCGCGAGAAACATCAGCAGGCCGGCGGCAATGGCCAGCGGAGCCACAGGTAAGGCCAGACGGCTAACAGCGGCGCCAGGGAGTCGGGTGAAGAAGTTGAAGAATTCGACCACGAATTGCAGTGCGGCAAACAGCACGCTAATCGCCACCAGGAGTGAGGCCAGGCGCTGACGACGGTCGTGCGCCGGGTCGTAGGAGATGATGTCACGTCCCACCAAGGGCGCCACCCAATCCGCAGCTTTGACCAGGCGACCGGCCACGTCCGCTGGTTTAGCGGGCGGCAGTGGCAGCCGCGATCTGAACGGGAGCGACGGCGGCAGGTTCGGGCCGCTATCGCGGCGCCGTGTTTAAGAGCGGCGGGCCGGTTGCTCTCGGACCGGACGGCGGCGGTTCGGCCGGGGTGGCGCTTTCCCCGGAGTCGGCTTCGGTGGCCGGCGCTGTTTCTTCAGCCTGCGCCGCTTCGAGGGCGGCGAGCAGAGCGCTTGCGGAGGCAAAGCGGGCAGCCGGCGCTGGCCCAGGCTTGCAGGAGAACGGCGAAAAGCCGGCCTGGGACTCGGGTTGAGGGTGCTTCGGCGCGGGCGGTGGGGTCTGCAAAGCGCTGCACGAGCACCTCGCTCAGGGGAAATCACCGCTGAAGGGCACCTGGTTGGTGAGCATCTGGTGGAACGATGCCCAGGGCGCAGAGGTCGGCGGCTGGGGTCACGAGGCCGCCGCCGGCCTGTTCGGGCGACATGTGGGCGGGCGTGCCGACAACGCTGCGGGCCATGCTCAACTGGGCGTTGTCACCCAAAATTTTTGGCGACACCGAAATCGCTAATCACGGCCTGCCCGTCACAGTGTGAAGAGGATGTTGCCGAGCTTGATGTCACGATGGACAACCCGGGCGTGGGCGTAATCGGCGCCGCGGCCACAGGGCGCAGCAGGGTCACAGCCTCGGCTGGCGCACAGGCACTCCGCGCTGGGCCAGGCGCTCTTTGAGTGAGCCGCCCTCCGGATACTCCACATCACCACCCATAACGATCGTCCTGCGTGTCGGAATCGGACAACTGCACGATGGCGGGGTGGCGCAGGAGGCAACCAGGAGCGCTTCCCAAAGCGCGCACTCGCCTCTGGATCGTGGGCCAGTGCGCCAGGAGCACCTTGATCGCGACAACCCGTCGCTGCAGGCGTGGCCTGGCGCCAGCAGACTGCGGCCTGGGCCGCCGCTGCCCAGGTGTTCGATGGTCTGATATTTTACCAAAGTTGGTTGTGGTTGTCACGATCACAAGTCCTGCTCAGCGGGCGGTCAGTTCGAGCTCAGGCGTATCTTGAACGTCGTTGTCTACGTACAAGGCGCCGTGAACCTGCTGCACGGGGTGAATTTCCGGTATTTTCTCAATAATCCGGGGTAGCGGGGCATGATCTGCACTGGTCAGACACAGGTGCTAAGGAATGAGAAATTAAATAAGTGTCCGCTTTGGTGCCGTCTGTATGCCCAGAATTTGCGCGAACTGGACAGTTAAAAAAAAAAATTCTCATTCCTAAGTCGTTATTCAACGCAAAAGTCGCAAGGACTCGAGAAAGGCGCAAAGCAAGGTCAGAAAAAGCCTTTGCGTCTCTACGAATCCTTGCGCCCTTGCGTTAAAACTTATGTTTTTGCCCGGTGTCTCTTTCGTATCTTCTTGATCCCCAAGGTGCGCCCTACAAATTGAGAAGATACGCTAAAGCTCCATGCAGTTCTGTGGCGCCTCCTGCCAATCGTGGTTGTGCAGCCGCAACGGTGATTTGCGGTGGACTGAACCTTACCACAAGGCGTCGTGGATGCAAAACCGGCAGTTCCAAATGTAGGTACAGAGTTGATTCGTTGCACGAGCCGGCTGAGCCGTTGGCGTTGCAGACTAAAGTTAAGCCCGCCGGGCGTCGAGGAGCGGTGACGTCGCGGCCGATGTTGAGCCAGGAAGACCAGATCGGCTCGGCCATTTTCCAGGAAACGCGGATGCCGTAATTGCCGGTTGCGTAGCCTGAGGTAAAGGTCGAGGTAAACGAGTTGCCGGAGATAGAGCTTGTCCAGTTCCAGGCCGTGGCGCCGGCCGAGTTCTGGCGAGAGACATCA